>JBJBDL010000002.1:0-2137 GCA_047285305.1 Synechococcus sp. | reverse complement strand
TAGAGCGCACGCCTGATAAGCGTGAGGTCGGAGGTTCAAGTCCTCCCAAGCCCACCAATTATTGGGGCTATAGCTCAGCTGGCTAGAGCACTGCCTTTGCAAGGCAGGGGTCCAGGGTTCGAATCCCTGTAGCTCCACGATTTTTTTTTGATTTAATGAAGAGTAAGTACTGAGAGGCGATGTTCGCCCGATGCTTACGAGTGAATATTCTGAGGTAACTCAGAAGCGCTGAGCGTGACCGGCAAGACTGGCGCTCGCCCAGCGAGTTCTTTGACATGATGAAGAAGTAATGAGTAAAAGCAAAGTTAAATGTCAGTAATGGCATTTGGCTCAGTTACATGCATACGTAAGTATGTATGCTAACGCCAAAGGTATCTGAGTGCGGTTCGTCCCACACTCAGACCACAAAAATAACCTTGAAGCTGTGCGCGGGCTGTCTGGCAACAGACGGGTCGTGCAAGTTCTATAAACAAAGCGGATAAGGGCACACGGTGGATGCCTTGGCATGCAGAGGCGATGAAGGACGTGTAAAGCTGCGATAAGCTACGGGGAGCTGCAAAAGAGCTCAGATCCGTAGATTTCCGAATGGGGCAACCCGATAGAGCCCACCTTGAGTGGGAGGCATACCTGGGGAACTGAAACATCTAAGTACCCAGAGGAAGAGAAAACAATAGTGATTCCCTAAGTAGTGGCGAGCGAACGGGGAGGAGCCCAAACCGGGCCCTACGGGGTTCGGGGTTGTAGGACCTGCGCAATTGCGAACATCAGAAATCGAAGCCGCCTGGAAAGCGGCCCCATAGGAGGTGAAAGGCCTGTAGGTGTAATGATGTGAGTGAGGCGGGTATCCTGAGTAGCGCGAGGCCGGTGAAACCTTGCGTGAATCTGCCGGCACCATCCGGTAAGGCTAAATACATCTGCATGACCGATAGTGAACCAGTACCGTGAGGGAAAGGTGAAAAGAACGCCGAGACGGCGAGTGAAATAGTACCTGAAACCGTGTGCTTACAAGCGGTCGGAGCGCGCAAGCGTGACGGCGTGCCTTTTGTATAATGAGCCTACGAGTTACTCCTGTTGTGCGAGGTTAAGCCCCTGGAGGGGTGGAGCCGCAGCGAAAGCGAGTCTGAATAGGGCGTGCAGTACAGCGGGGTAGACGCGAAACCAAGTGATCTATCCATGGCCAGGGTGAAGTGGCGGTAAAACGCCATGGAGGCCCGAACCGGTTGACGTTGAAAAGTCTTCGGATGAGCTGTGGATAGGGGTGAAAGGCCAATCAAACTTGGAGATAGCTCGTACTCCCCGAAATATATTTAGGTATAGCGTCTGGTTTTGTCTGTCCGGAGGTAGAGCACTGATTCGGCTAGGGCCCTTCACCGGGTACCAAACCGAGACAAACTCCGAATGCCGGCACAGAGCCACCAGGCAGTCAGTCGTTGGGTGATAACGTCCTACGGCGAGAGGGGAACAACCCAGACCACCAGCTAAGGCCCCCAAATCCGGGCTAAGTTGATCAAAGAAAGTTGAGTTGCTCAGACAACTAGGAGGTTGGCTTAGAAGCAGCCATTCCTTTAAAGAGTGCGTAATAGCTCACTAGTCAAGCGACTCGGCGTCGATAATAAGCGGGCATAAGTCCGGTGCCGAAGCTGTGGGATTGAAAGATCGGTAGGGGAGCATTCCAGTTGCGTTGAAGGGGTACCCGTGAGGGACCTTGGAGCGTCTGGAAGCGAAACTGTAGGCATGAGTAACGATAAGAAAGGTGAAAAACCTTTCCACCGCAAACCCAAGGGTTCCTGATCAACGCTAATCGGATCAGGGTTAGTCGAGACCTAAGGTGTACCCGGTGAGGCCGGGGAAGCCGATGGCAAAGCGGTTAAATATTCCGCTACCTGGTCTAGCGCTAGGCTAAGGCGTGACGCAGAAGTGACACTCCCGCGCCCCGACGAATGGGCGTTAAAGGGCGTAGGCTTGGAGGTAGGCAAATCCGCCTCCTGTACGGCTGAACCCCGACAGTACCTCGAGCCGCAAGGCGAAGGGATAGTGGAGGTAATCATGCTGCCAAGAAAAGCGTCGTAGTTTGCTAGAACAGCTCGTACCCCAAACCGACACAGGTGGGTGAGGAGAGTATCCTCAGGTGCTCGAG
>JBJBDL010000001.1:0-2533 GCA_047285305.1 Synechococcus sp. | reverse complement strand
AAAACAATAGTGATTCCCTAAGTAGTGGCGAGCGAACGGGGAGGAGCCCAAACCGTGGCCTACGGGCTGCGGGGTTGTAGGACCTGCGCAAGTGTATATATCAGAAATCGAAGCCGCCTGGAAAGCGGCCCCACAGAAGGTGAAAGGCCTGTAGGTGTAATGATGTATATATGGCGGGTATCCTGAGTAGCGCGAGGCCGGTGAAACCTTGCGTGAATCTGCCGGCACCATCCGGTAAGGCTAAATACATCTGCATGACCGATAGTGAACCAGTACCGTGAGGGAAAGGTGAAAAGAACGCCGAGAAGGCGAGTGAAATAGTACCTGAAACCGTGTGCTTACAAGCGGTCGGAGCCACGCCTTGCGCGTGGTGACGGCGTGCCTTTTGTATAATGAGCCTACGAGTTACTCCTGTTGTGCGAGGTTAAGCCCCTGGAGGGGTGCAGCCGCAGCGAAAGCGAGTCTGAACAGGGCGAGCAGTACAGCGGGGTAGACGCGAAACCAAGTGATCTATCCATGGCCAGGGTGAAGTGGCGGTAAAACGCCATGGAGGCCCGAACCGGTTGACGTTGAAAAGTCTTCGGATGAGCTGTGGATAGGGGTGAAAGGCCAATCAAACTTGGAGATAGCTCGTACTCCCCGAAATATATTTAGGTATAGCGTCTGGTTTTGTCTCACTGGAGGTAGAGCACTGATTCGGCTAGGGCCCTTCACCGGGTACCAAACCGAGACAAACTCCGAATGCCAGTTGAGAGCCGCCAGGCAGTCAGTCGTGGGGTGATAACGTCCTACGGCGAGAGGGGAACAACCCAGACCACCAGCTAAGGCCCCTAAATCCGGGCTAAGTTGATCAAAGAAAGTTGAGTTGCTCAGACAACTAGGAGGTTGGCTTAGAAGCAGCCATTCCTTTAAAGAGTGCGTAATAGCTCACTAGTCAAGCGACTCGGCGTCGATAATAATCGGGCATAAGTCCGGTGCCGAAGCTGTGGTCCCGCCTCAGGCGGGAGGTAGGGGAGCATTCCAGCCTGCGTTGAAGGTGCCACCGTGAGGGGTGCTGGAGCGGCTGGAAGCGAAACTGTAGGCATGAGTAACGATAAGAAGGGTGAAAAA
This sequence comes from Synechococcus sp., assembly GCA_047285305.1. Classification (GTDB taxonomy): domain Bacteria; phylum Cyanobacteriota; class Cyanobacteriia; order PCC-6307; family Cyanobiaceae; genus Parasynechococcus. The sequence goes on along the minus strand of JBJBDL010000001.1, from coordinate 1,423 downwards.
CCCTTCCACCGCAAACCCAAGGGTTCCTGATCAACGCTAATCGGATCAGGGTTAGTCGAGACCTAAGGTGTACCCGGTGAGGCCGGGGAAGCCGATGGCAAAGCGGTTAAATATTCCGCTACCGACTCTAGCGTTAGGCTAAGGCGTGACGCAGAAGTGACACTCCCGCCACGCGACGAATTGCGTGGTTGAAGGGCGTAGGCCGGGGGGCAGGCAAATCCGTCTCCCATTAAGGCTGAACCCCGACAGTACCCGGACCCGCAAGGGGAAGGGATAGTGGAGGTAATCATGCTGCCAAGAAAAGCGTCGTAGTTTGCTGGAGCCGCTCGTACCCCAAACCGACACAGGTGGGTGAGGAGAGTATCCTCAGGTGCTCGAGTAATTCATGGCTAAGGAACTAGGCAAATTAGATCCGTAACTTCGGGAGAAGGATCCCCACGCCTCGGCGTGGGCGCAGTGAAAAGGCCCAAGCGACTGTTTACCAAAAACACATGTCTCTGCAAAGCCGCAAGGCGAAGTATAGGGACTGACACCTGCCCGGTGCTGGAAGGTTAAGGAAGGGGGTTAGCTTCGGCGAAGCCCTTAACTGAAGCCCCAGTAAACGGCGGCCGTAACTATAACGGTCCTAAGGTAGCGAAATTCCTTGTCGGGTAAGTTCCGACCTGCACGAATGGTGTAACGACTTGGGCACTGTCTCGGCCATGAGCTCGGTGAAATTGTGGTATCGGTGATGACGCCGATTACCCGCAGCGGGACGAAAAGACCCCGTGAACCTTTACTACAACTTTACATTGGCTTTAGCTGTAGCATGTGTAGGATAGGCGGGAGACTTTGAAGCGGCGTCGCCAGGCGTTGTGGAGTCACCCTTGAAATACCGCCCTTGCTACAGGTGAAGTCTAACCCGAGTAGGGAACAGTGTATGGTGGGTAGTTTGACTGGGGCGGTCGCCTCCTAAAGAGTAACGGAGGCTCCCAAAGGTACCCTCAGCACGGTCGGCAATCGTGCGAAGAGTGTAAAAGCATAAGGGTGCTTGACTGCGAGACATACAGGTCGAGCAGGCACGAAAGTGGGGTTTAGTGATCCGGTGGCACCGCATGGAAGGGCCATCGCTCAAAGGATAAAAGGTACTCCGGGGATAACAGGCTTATCTCCCCCAAGAGTTCATATCGACGGGGAGGTTTGGCACCTCGATGTCGGCTCATCGCATCCTGGGGCTGGAGAAGGTCCCAAGGGTTTGGCTGTTCGCCAATTAAAGCGGTACGCGAGCTGGGTTCAGAACGTCGTGAGACAGTTCGGTCTCTATCTGCTGTGGGCGTAGGAATATTGAGGAGGGCTGCTCCTAGTACGAGAGGACCGGAGTGGACGCACCGCTAGTGTACCTGTTGTGTGGTCGCATGCATCGCAGGGTAGCTATGTGCGGAAG